>NZ_JBYNWG010000001.1:0-2500 GCF_057786095.1 Mesorhizobium sp. P160219 | reverse complement strand
CGTGAAAAGGGAAACAACCCTGACCTACAGCTAAGGTCCCCAAGTTATGGCTAAGTGGGAAAGGATGTGAGGATCCCAAAACAACCAGGATGTTGGCTTAGAAGCAGCCATCATTTAAAGAAAGCGTAACAGCTCACTGGTCTAAATAAGGGTCTTTGCGCCGAAAATGTAACGGGGCTAAAGCCATACACCGAAGCTTAGGGTTTGGTCCGCAAGGGCCAAGCGGTAGCGGAGCGTTCTGTAAGCTGACGAAGCCATACCCGTGAGGGGTGGTGGAGGTATCAGAAGTGCGAATGCTGACATGAGTAACGTAAGGGGAGTGAGAGACTCCCCCGCCGAAAGACCAAGGGTTCCTGCTTAAAGCTAATCTGAGCAGGGTTAGCCGGCCCCTAAGACGAGGCGGAAACGCGTAGTCGATGGGAACCACGTTAATATTCGTGGGCTTGGAGGTAGTGACGGATCGCACAAGTTGTCCAATCTTATCGGATTGAACGGGCAGCGGAGCGGTTCCAGGAAATAGCTCCTCCTTATAAACCGTACCCGAAACCGACACTGGTGGTCAGGTAGAGTATACCAAGGCGCTTGAGAGAACTATGCTGAAGGAACTCGGCAAATTGCACGCGTAACTTCGGAAGAAGCGTGACCCTTTTCTACGCAAGTAGAGGAGGGTGGCACAGACCAGGGGGTAGCGACTGTTTATCAAAAACACAGGGCTCTGCGAAGTCGCAAGACGACGTATAGGGTCTGACGCCTGCCCGGTGCTGGAAGGTTAAGAGGAGGGGTGCAAGCTCTGAATCGAAGCCCCAGTAAACGGCGGCCGTAACTATAACGGTCCTAAGGTAGCGAAATTCCTTGTCGGGTAAGTTCCGACCTGCACGAATGGCGTAACGACTTCCCCGCTGTCTCCAGCATAGACTCAGTGAAATTGAATTCCCCGTGAAGATGCGGGGTTCCTGCGGTTAGACGGAAAGACCCCGTGCACCTTTACTATAGCTTTACATTGGCATTCGTAGTGGCATGTGTAGGATAGGTGGTAGGCTTTGAAACCTGGGCGCCAGCTCAGGTGGAGCCACCCTTGAAATACCACCCTTATTACTATGGATGTCTAACCGCGGCCCGTTATCCGGGTCCGGGACAATGTATGGTGGGTAGTTTGACTGGGGCGGTCGCCTCCTAAAGAGTAACGGAGGCGCGCGATGGTGGGCTCAGAACGGTCGGAAATCGTTCGCTGAGTGCAATGGCATAAGCCTGCCTGACTGCGAGACTGACAAGTCGAGCAGAGACGAAAGTCGGTCATAGTGATCCGGTGGTCCCGCGTGGAAGGGCCATCGCTCAACGGATAAAAGGTACGCCGGGGATAACAGGCTGATGACCCCCAAGAGTCCATATCGACGGGGTTGTTTGGCACCTCGATGTCGACTCATCGCATCCTGGGGCTGGAGCAGGTCCCAAGGGTATGGCTGTTCGCCATTTAAAGCGGTACGTGAGTTGGGTTCAGAACGTCGTGAGACAGTTCGGTCCCTATCTGCCGTGGGTGTAGGAATATTGAAAGGATCTGTCCCTAGTACGAGAGGACCGGGATGGACGGATCTCTGGTGGACCTGTTGTGGCGCCAGCCGCATAGCAGGGTAGCTATATCCGGACGGGATAACCGCTGAAGGCATCTAAGCGGGAAACCCACCTTAAAACGAGTATTCCCTGAGAACCGTGGAAGACGACCACGTTGATAGGCCGGGTGTGGAAGAGCGGCAACGCTTGAAGCTTACCGGTACTAATAGTTCGATCGGCTTGATCGTTCTCATTCCTTATGCTCATCGTGAACACGATGATCTGACCAGCGCTCACGCATGAGCGGCCCTTAACAGGGCCTATGCTCCGCGAGGGCGCCGGAAAACCGGCGACGCGCAGTCGCGCTTGCGGACTTGTCCGTTAGCTAGACACAAACGTCGCCTTGGCACGAAAAAACAGCTTCTCGATATAACGTGCGTTTTGCCGACCTGGTGGTTATGGCGGAGCGGCTGCACCCGATCCCATTCCGAACTCGGCCGTGAAACGCTCCAGCGCTGATGGTACTTCGTCTCAAGACGCGGGAGAGTAGGTCGCTGCCAGGTCTGCAAAACGCACGTTGAACTCTCATCCGCAAACCGGATGAAACTGAAATCTTCTCTCTACGAAAAGGCCCGCCAAGGGATCACGGGCCGCGCAAGCGGCCCTTTCATTTGGTCAGCCATATACCTATCTGTAAGCCATCCTGTTCATAGGCCCAGGCTTACGTCCAGATAAGCAAGCAAACGCTTGCTTCAGATCCGGAGCAGGCAAGAGCTTGCCCTGGAGAGTCCGGAGCAAGCAAGAGCTTGCCCTGGAGGTGACGCGGGGTGGAGCAGCCCGGTAGCTCGTCAGGCTCATAACCTGAAGGTCACAGGTTCAAATCCTGTCCCCGCAACCAACAAAAAAAGCCCGCTTCACGCGGGCTTTTTGCGTTCGGACCGTGATCGATGGC